>NZ_JAYMFI010000002.1:0-7559 GCF_035830635.1 Adlercreutzia shanghongiae
CGCTCGGCGAGCTGGACAGCTCGAGCCGCTCGCTGCTTGCCGCCGTGCTCGCCCAAACGCTCGTGGCCGTGGAGCGCAACGACCCCAGCGAAGAGCGGCGCCCGACACGAGAAGAGTCCGACGCCGCTCTGTAAGGAGGTTCGGGGCGTATCGGCTATCGCCCGAGGCGACGGCGCGCTCCCCAGGCCACACAACCAGCGATCAGCGCGGTTACCGCAAGGGCACCCATCGCCACACCCCGCTCATCGCCGGTGGCGGGCACGGTCTTGGAGCGGGCGGTCGTCGTGCCGCGGCCGCGATAGGCCGACGGGGTCTTGTGGGTCGTGGCGCTTGCGCCCACGCCTGCGGCACTGTCGTCCCCTCCCTTCTCGTGGGAGTCCGGCTCGCCCGGGTTCGCCGTCGCCCCCTCGTCGCCCGGCTGGTCGGAATCGGCCGGCGTGCCGGGGGTGTCCGGATCGTCAGGGTTTTCGGGAACGTTCGGGTCGTCGGGGTTGTCGGGGCTGTCGGGACCATCCGGCTCGTCCGCCACGAAATGGGCGATGAACAGCGTCGGCGCATACGTCACACGCGCGCCGTCCCCGTGGTTGAGTGCCTCGCGCATCTCGTCGGCCGTCAGCGTGGCCTTATCGCTCACCAGCGCATCGCCCTCGTACCAACCGGCGAAATGATAGCCGGGCTTGGCCTCGGCCGTGCGGTCCGTTAAGCCCTCGGCCGTGTCGGCATTCACGATCTCGTAGTTCTGGCCCACGGTGCCGCCCGTCTCGGGATAGACGCCGTACAGCACGTAGGTGGTCTCACTGGGCAGCGCGCCCGTACGCACGGCGGCCCCGACCACCTGCTCGGGCACGGCAAGGGCCCCTCCGCGCCCGTCGTAGGCCTTGGCGCTCACCGCCGCCTCGTTAATCACAAACCCGCGGGCCGCGTCATCGGCGGTGACGGTGTACGCGTATTCCACGCTTCCGCTCTGTCCGGGCGTCAGCGCCGCCAGGGTGTGCTCGCCGCTCAGCGTGTCGGCCACGACAAGAGACTCGAGCACGGTGTTGCCCGTGTTCGTCACTTCCACACGGTAGTTCACCGTCTCGCCTTCCACGAAATATTCGCCGTTGGACGGGGCGTTCAGGACCGCCTTCGAGGCGGTCATCGATGCCGTAGCCCGCACGAAGCGCGCGGTGTACGTTGTGGCTGCGAAGGCGCCCTGCAGGCGGTTTGCCGTCCGCACGATGGCGGCGTCATCGAGGTCGGGGTTCTCGGCCACCCGCTCTTGGCCCTTGTACCAGCCCTGGAACAGATAGCCCGCCGCCGGCTCGGCGCTGCTTCCCGTAATGCCGTCGCCATCGTAGGCGCGCACGGTGTTGAGCGCCTGAGTGAGCGCGCCCCCATCGGCCGGCTCGGCTTGGTACCGAATGTCGACAGAGCGCGGGGCCCACACCGCGTAGAGATGTTTGTCCGCCGCAGGCATGATGAAGGTTGCCCACTGGCCTGCCGGATAGTCGGGCTTTTCCGCCGTGGCGCTATCCGCCCATCCCAAAAAGTCGTAGCCAGGACGGGTCGGCATCGTAGAGAAATCCACCTTCACCGGCGTTTTCTCGAAATAGGACTGTGCTGGCGGCACATCGGAGTAGCCGCCGTTGGGGTTGTAGTAGACCAGGTACTCGGCTTTGGGCACGATGACCCCGTCCACGTTCCACGCACCGCCGCCGTACTCGCGGGACTTGATGACGTACCAAACGACCTTCTCGGTATCGGGGTTGTACCCAAGCCCGTCGATCTTCGCGTCGGCCAGCACCTGGGACAGCTCTTCGGCTGTAGGCGACTTCTGCAGATTGAGCGCAACGACGTCGGGGTTGTTGGTCACCGCCACCGGCTGGCGCAGCATTCCCTGCAAGGCCGTGCCCGAACCGCGCGGGACGTAGGCCGACTGCTGCCCTTGGGACGGCTCGAAGGGGATGGTGCCGTCGGCGCGAAGGTAGAAGTAGGCCGTAACGCCCGAGGTCGCATCGCCTGAGGGCAGCCATATGGCGTACACGTCGGCGTCCCTGTCCAGCGCGGCCGTATGATTGGCGTTATCAGGGAAAATCACTTCCTGGGAATAGACGTTCGTGCGGCCGCTCTTGTCGGTGGACCAGCCGACGAAGGTGGCGCCGGACGGGGCCGTAAATCCAATGTCCGCGGGGTCGGGCAGGGTAATGGTGCCCGTGTCGGTCGTGATGATGTAGGGCTCGCCCTGGCCGCCGTTGGGCCGCAGGGTCACCTGGTGCGTTTGGAAGTCCACCGTGGAAAACTCGTCGAACTCGTTTTCGATGGCGGGGTCTTCAGGACCGCGCGACCCGACGCCCTCGGCCAGCGCCGGAACGATGGGGGCCAGGCCGACGCCCAAGACGAGGGCCAGCGCGCCGGTTAGCAGGCGCCGCAGGCGGGCGCCCTTCTGCTTCGGAGAAATCTGCATCGCGCGATTGGCGCGGTTGGAGCGTTTCGCAGTGCTGCTCATGGTAATGCACCCTCCTTTTCCGAGCACTACCATAGCAGCCTCAATGCGCGATGCCGCTGCCGCGCGCAGACCGTAAAGGCCGTGGGCACGGACCGTTTCTCCCCTGTTGGTTCCGCCCCGCCATTCCCTTATTTTCACGGAAGCGTTGCCGGAATACGCAGGGACGCTTTGAGCGAGATTCGCTTTTGCACTTACGGGGACGGCCGCAGGGGCGGCGGGCTACCCGTCGATGATGCTGCGCGGGTCGATGAGGTTGTTCGGCGAGACGCGAACCTGGTCGCAGCCCATGTCCTTGAGCATTTGGGCTGTGCGCCGGGGCGGCATAGTGCCGTCGAAGGGCGCGCAATACCTAAGCGCCTGAACGAGCGTGATGTTGTGGCGCAGGTCGGCCATGGTGTCCACATCGGGCACCGGCGGCAGGTACCGCGCGGGAAGACCGAGGCTTTGGGCCTTCTCGATATAAGCGGGCAGCACCGTAAGACCGTAGGGGTTGTAGAACACGCCGGTGTGATCGAAGTCGGTCTCGCGCGTCCAGCCGATAATGCTGACGCCCATCTCCTGGTCGGGCGCGAGCACGATGCCGCCGCGCTCGGCATCCCGCAGCTCATGAAGCGCGTCGAATCCCCGAATAACATCGCCTTCCGTGAGTGCCGGCATGTCGGCGCCCATGGAAAGGATGAGGTCGGTGCCCGCTGCGAAGCACTGGGCGAAGGCGTCGTTGTAGTGCTCGTCGAACGAGACGCCCGCGTCCGTCGCGAACCGCAGGCGCTCGTCTTCGAAACCCGCCTCGGCGAACAGGGCCCCCATAGCCTCGAGGTTTTTGGCGGGCGCCGTTGAAGTCACCAATTCGAACACCTCGCCGGGATAGCGCGCCTCAAGCTTATTGAAAGCAGCAAGTATGATGTCGGCCACATCGAGCAGCATCGCCTGGTACAGCGCCGCTGCCGTCTCCGGCGCGAACATGCCGTCCTTCAGCACCGTAAGGCGCGTCTTCACCAGCCCTACTTCGGGCAACTTGCTGAACAGCAGCAGCGTATTCTTAATCGGTTCCATAGCCATCCTCTCTCTCAAGAGAACTATACCGCAAGCGCGCTCGTAGCGGGCTAAAGGCTTTCCTGAAAGTGCCTGCGAGAAAGCACCTTGCCAATTGCATGGGGAATTCTCACCACGAGGGCGTTGCCCATGCAGAAGGCGCGCTGGCCGTCGGTCATTCCCGTATCCGTCCAGCCCTTGGGGAAGTCTTGCAGCTGATCAAGCTCATCGGGCACAAGTCTGCGATAGCGGCCGTCTATTTCAACGATATGCTTGAAGCGAGAAGCGCCCGAACCGCCTTCGCCGGTGAGGATAGTGCGCGAGGGGTTCGTCAGCAAATCGGGAAAGGCCATGGAACCCTCGGTATACCAGTACGTAAACCCCGTCCGCTTATCGACGCGCTCCTCGCGCTTCGATCCCTTTAGGTACTTCCACTTGTCGAGTTTTTCGTCTTCAACGAAAAACTCTTCAGGCACTTCACCTTCGGGAACAATCACGTCGCCCAGCTTACCCAAATCCCCCTCGTAAGCGGATTGCGCGTCAACCGTGACTACATGAAAGTCTTGCATCACGCCATTCGTCAGAAAGGGCGACTTCTTGCCATTCAGGTTAAAGCTCTGAGTGGCCTCATACGGATCGTCAGGTATATCGAATGAGCTCATCGCACTGAAATCCTTGATGGGCAGCGCCTCGGCCAGCACGCCGTCTTCCAGCCGCGCCTCAAGGTCCCATGTCTCGTGAGTCTTCTCGGCATACAGGTACACGCGCTTTCGTCTCTGCGACGCACCGTATTCCGCGCTGTTCACCACATGCCATTCCACGGAATACCCCAAATCGCCAAAGCAGGACAGCATGATGGCAAAATCGCGCCCGCGTTGCGAGGCGGGGCTCTTCAAAAGACGGTCGACATTTTCGAGAATGACGTACTTGGGCTCTTTCAAATGCAGGAGCCGATAGATATCCCACCACAAGACACCTTTTTTGCCGTCGATGCCGCCCGATTTCGAGAGCGGCTTGGCAACGGAGTAATCTTGGCAGGGAAAGCCGCCGACGAGCAGCTGGAAATCGGGGATGTCCACTCTGCCGGCTTCGTAGTCGTCTAAGACCTTATTGATATCCTCGTTGACGCACGAGCCCTCGCCAAACCGCGCCTCGTAGCACCGCCAGGCAAACTGCTTGGTCTTAGTTCCGGGCGGTTCCCATTGATTGGCCCAAACGGTTTCGAAACGCCCGGAAGGCGCCCTGTTGAACTGCGGGTATTCTTCGCTTTCGTAGCCCTCGAGCGCAAGGCGAAAGCCACCCACGCCGGCGAAAAGCTCGGCCACTGCAATAGATTCCATGACACGTTTCTCCTTTGCTGCTGTGTCATCAGTGGCGTCTATTCTATCCGATCATTCTTGCTTTTGGAAGATCGGTCGGCCGATGAAATCGGTCTATGTCTTGGGAGCTCCGAATACTGGACAGTCAGGAAGATTTTCTAGCTGATCTCGCCATCTCCCTCATGGTCTCCGCTGAGGCTGACGATTCCGTAGACATAGGTGTTGTTCAGCCAGAAGCTCTGCTGGGTCATGATTCGGCCGTCGGGCAGCTCGTCGCCATCGCGCTCGATGTCCCCTATTTCGAAGCCGCCCTCAAGCTTGTAGGCCCTCTTCGAAGTATGCGGCCGCACGTGCGCAATCGACCCCTTGTCCGTTTTCTTCGGAAGGTTGTTCTTGATAACGACCTCTCCGTTTTTTCGAATGGCGATCTCCAGTTCGACGCCGCGCGACACAACCTCTTTCGTTCGCTCCCAACAATCCCTCAAAGGCCCTTCGATATCCCGCATGGGCATCGACCAGAAGCGCGCGCCCTCCAAACACAGGCCTTCCGATGTCTTGAGAAACGAGACGAACAAGAACCGCGTTTCTTCGAAGTAGGCCTTAAGCGCAGAGTCGTCCCACTCCTGGTTGGCGATATCGCAGAATTTAAACGTGTCGAGCGAGAGCGACTCGACAATCGCGCCCCGCTCTTCAACCCGCACGGTTCGCACCGAGACGTTGGCCTTCTCGAACTCTTCGGCCCGCTCGCCCCTCAGCCCGAGAAGCGAATACACAATGCGAACCCACTGAGCCTTATTGCCCGTGTACTCCAGTCCCAGCATGTCGCACAACGCTCGATCCGTTTTTCCGAAATGAGGCTGCAGCAGCGACAAGACGTACTCTTCGAAGGTCATTTCATCCAGCACATCTGCGCTGGGAACGATAGGCTCCGCAGGCTGCTGACCCGGCATCATGGCGGAGTGCAGAAGGTAGTCCATATAAGAACGCTTGAAGCAAAACGCCCGCTTCTTCGCCGGAGTGTGCGGCGGGTAAAACTGGTCGACCCACATCGTTGCTTCGCTGGCGCCCTTGGTGCAGGCGCCCAGATACGAAGTCATCCCCTCCGACAGCTCTTCAGCTTTTCCCGCCTTAACCAACGAGGCAATTTTGTCGTAGTCCTCGCGAATGATTTTCAAATCTTCTTCCGAGGGCGTGATGAGTTTCACGTACCGAATGACCTGGTCATAGCTGTCGATGCTGCGGTCTCGCTCATAGTAGACCAGCAGAATCTTCTCGCTTTTGCGCCATACGTGCGACGCGAAAAAGTCGTCGGCGATGGGACCGCCCATGGGAATCATGGTGAGCACCAGGCGCTCGCCGGCGGAATAGTCCCCGTTTTTCTTCACGTCGAAGCACGAAGCCTTGAGCTCGACCCCCGCCTCGGGAAAATCGGGCTCCTGGTCGCTGTTGGCTTTGTATCCGAAAAAGCGCTCTTCGATAAGCGTGCCCATGCCGCCTTTGTAGCGCCTGTTGTTGTACTCACGCGCCACGCCCTCGGGCACGATGCCCAAATCGAGCACCTCCCGAAACGTCATGCCCTCGAGCCGCTTCGCATAGCGCTCGATCGATGCGGGGTCGGACGGATCGAATGCTATGTCTGCCATCGTTCTCACCCTTGCTGTCGCCTTGCCGAACCAAAAGGTCAGTCGTCCCAGCGCGTTACCGCCCATTCAATCCGAGCCGGATCGCTTGAATAAGTCATTTGTTTAATTTTAAAGGCACGAAACGCCAACTCCCTTAAATCCTTCTTCGGAATAAGCAAATTGACCGGCTCTTCCTTCAATGACTTTGAGAAGATGACTCGAAATTTACCTATGCGATTGGACTGACATCCACTTGTTCTCATCTGCTTTGCCTTAGTTAAAAGCGCATCCTTAATAACCGCCTCAGAATGCTCGGTCTCCTCGCCAAATAGCTCTCGATCGATGTGCTCCAGAAGACGCCGAACTTCAACTATGGCCACTTCCAAAACACCGATATCCCCAATTTCCCGAATGCGATAGTACGGGACGCCGGGCTCGCGCTGCAGCTCCCTTCTAACCACGGGAATCCAGCAGTAGAGGTAGACATCACTGCGCTTTCTCGTGTCGACGAACCATCCTGGCTTTAACTCGCGTTTGTCATTTCGATACAGAAGCTCGTGGGCGAAGGTGCCAAGCGGTAGCCCGCTCTTAGCCCGAGGCCCCGCGCTATCGACGGCGGACTTTACCTCCACTAAACATTCCCGATTCTTGCCGGGAAATACCACGATATCGGCACCGGCATATTGCAGCGATGAGTCTTTTGGGTACTCGACAAAGCACACGTCTTCGTTGTCGGAATAGCCCAAGCCGTCGTCAGAAAGAAATACGCACTCGTACACAAGTCGCGCAACGGCATCTCCCCTGCTCAAATCGCTTCCAAAATCGTTAAACAAACGGCGCTTCCTTTCGCAACGCAAGATATCGGATGCGATTAAGCGTAGCACGACGAAACCCTTGCCTCAACTCTCTCTTGGATGAGTCGATATGCTACAAGCTGCGGGGCATCTCGCAAGCAAAGTTGGGCGCGCTTTAGATGTGGAGCGCAAGGGGGGTGTTCCTATAGTTTTGTCAACTGATTTCCTCGATTGATTTTCACCAAGAAGGCAATGCTGGCGCAGGACCCACGAGCCCTGCGCTTTTCTATGGGGGAGGGCCGGC